>NZ_VOYE01000022.1:0-43782 GCF_013420765.1 Acinetobacter sp. YH01009
TGAGGATCAGAAAGCTTGTTTGAATCGATGTATTTCATCCGCAGATTATGCACGAATGCTAAGAAATCCGGAGTGCAAATATTAACCAAAAAGAAGATCGTTTTTTGATTTATGAAAGAGATCTAATAAGATTGGCTAGCAATTGATTAATCCATGCTTTGGAGAAAATAAAAGATTTTGATTAGGCCCACCTCATATCCAAGTAAGTTACTTAATTTTTAGTGACTTATGGTGGTCTGCCTTAAGAATCTTTATGCAATAGAGCCATAAACGAGCAAAACTCTACAAAATATTAAAAAAAATATTTACTTATAATTTTTAAATTTTACTCTTCACTCAACAATGCAATATATTGAAAATAAATAAATTACAAAAATATAGATAAACCTAATATAATATTCATAAACTTCAGTTTCTTTTTTTATCTTTCCGATCAACAAATAACTCCCATTATAAATTAGATCAACAAAGATAATAAAAAAAACTACTGCACCAATAAAACTCCAGAAACCTATCCCAAAAAAGTAATACTTTATTAAAAAAATCAAAAATTCAATAATAAAAAAAATAGCTATAATTAGCCTTTTACAATCGTGATAAACTCTAATTACAAATTTATCCATTATTGTTCCTTTTTAAACTATCGATCCATCTCATTACGAACTGCATCATTATTTACTTCTTCAGTAGACATCAATTATTTAATACACATTGCGGCGGTAATGACCTGCTTTACGCAGTGTATGCAGTTGTTCAATGCCCAGTATCTCTTGCAAAGTGGCATCTACCGCTTTGGCCATATTCAAACTGCCGCAGATATAGAGACAAGCCCCTTGCTCTAGCCAATCAATCAATTCAGCTTTTTTTACAACTAGGACATCTTGCACATACTTTTCAGCAAATCCATCACGAGAAAATACCCGATCGATTTCTGCAATTTTACCTTGGTTTTGTAATTCATGCAGTTCATCAGCAAAAATTGCATCGAAAGCTTGTTGACGCTCACCATAAATTAACCAGTTTTGACAGTGCTCTTTTGCGACACGTTGCTTAAGATGTGAAAGCAAACCCGCCATTCCTGAGCCATTGCCAATCATAATTGCCGACTTAACGCCCTCTGCTAAGTGAAAATTTGGATTCGCACGAATATAGGCATGAATACATTGTCCAAGTTTTAAATCGTGCGTTAATAAGCCAGAATCTAAACCTAGTTCATCGCCATGCTGCTCTTGACGTACGACGAGCTCTAAATCTTTTTAATTAAATAGAGTTTGATAATTTCACGCTTATACTAAACGACTGAATAAAGACTATAATAAAAATTAAAAATTCATTCGCCATTTGCGAAATCTTCGAGCAATCATGTCCAAAAATCTTGCAACGCTGATTGGATTCAGTGCAATCTTACAATGGTCTTCTATTGTTGGTTTACTTAAGAAAATTAGTTTCAGTATTGGCCCTGATCTTGCTGTGCTCTTTATGTATACCTTGAGCGCAATTATTCTATTGCTCTTATTTAAAATTCCAAACCTTAAACTGGTTCCGCGCCAATTTTTGATATACGCCACCCTTTTATTTGTGATTTATGAGTTGTGTTTTTCGTATGCCATTGCTTTGGCTCAAACAGCTCAACAAGCGATTGAAATCAGTTTGGTCAATTATTTATGGCCGAGTCTGACAATTGCCGCGTTAATATTATTTAAAGAATTAAAATTTAACTTTTTCGTAATCATTGGTTTAGCCATTAGTTTGGGCGGCATTATTTTAATCCAAACTGGTAACGGAAGTTTTAACTGGTCTACAGTCTTTACCAACATTCAGTCCAATCCCTTTAGCTATTTTCTTGCTTTTATGGGCGCGAGTTTATGGTCACTCTATTGTGTGATTACACGTAAATACAGTCATGGGCATAACCCTATTTCATTCTTTTTCGTCGTGATCACCATTGTGCTATGGCTAAAAATGTTGATATTTCACGGTATCCCGCGAATGCCTGCCGTAGACTTACATACCGGTAAGTATATGTTAATCGTGTCCATCGTGACCGCATTGGGTTATGCAGCGTGGAATGTAGGTATTATAAAAGGCAATATTACGATATTGGTAACTTTATCGTATTTTAGTCCGATTTTTTCTTCGGTTATTTCAATGTTTATATTACAGACACCACTGAGTTTAAGTTTTTGGCATGGTGCCATTTTGGTGACATTAGGTTCGCTGGTATGTTGGATTTCAACCAGTTGGCCACAAATTAAAGCCAGATTAATGCAATTGCGCCATGAATAATAAGAAGCAGTCACTTGGCTCATTTATCTTAAACTGAATAGCAAAACCGCGATTAGGCACAGCATATGAAGTAACTGTGTTGGTGCAAAATATAGAAAATATTTCCAGCCACCTGTGAGAAATGCATTCACACATTTTGAAATCGCATGGGCTGATAATCCAATCACCACAGCATAAACCAATGTTAAATTGTCGATATTACCTTGCATCACCACGGTTGCCATAGCTGCATGGACTTCAAAGAGTGATGCTAATAATGTCCCTAAAATTAAGCCTTTATCACCTAAAGCGAGATTTAATCCATAAACAAGTGCTTGGATCAAAGTAAGCGTGATGGCAATGATTGCCGCCTGTTTTAAGCTAAACATTCGACTATCAGTATTTTCTAACGGCACTGTTTCATTCGCCTCTACACGAAGCATTTCAGGTTCTGACTCTTTATTATGCTGAACTTGAGATGAGCCATAAATCAGATATAACGCAGTAAGGACCAATATCAAGATGCCGACGATACTTGGTATAACTAATATTTTAAACCAAGCAAAACTCACCCCAAGGACAATGATCAAAAGTTGAACCAATGTCGCAACACATGAAAAAAGTCCTGCCCCTGCATTACTTTTGGCACTGGCTTTTCCTGCTCGCACTTCCATGCCTAAGCTTGCGATTGTTGCTGTGCTCGACACAAAACCTGATGCCAAGGCCGATAAGATAATCGCTTTATCAGAAGATAGAAGCCGCTTGGCGATGTGCGCTAATGACTGCACCACCAAGATCAATATCAGTAATTTTAAAATCACATAGGGATTTAATACAGAACCCCAATAGGCCTGATTCGGCGTTAAAGGTAAGGCAATTAGGATCAATGCCAGTAAAAATACACCATCTCTTAACTCATAGTCTTTGATCCAATGTGCTGCAAAATGATGTAAGCCTTTTTTTCCAACTAATATGAGGGTCAACACCACAGCCAAACACGCAGCCAATGGAATATTAAATACACAAGCAGCGCCGATTAAATAGGTCATAACAAAAGCTAGTTCTGTGGTTGTGCCAATATCTTGTTTTTGCTGGCTTAATCCATAATAGCTAAACACACTGACGACAATTGCACCGATTACACCAACAGCTAAATGGATTAAAAAACACAATGCTCCAAACAGCGCACAAATGGTAAATGAGCGTAAACCGGCAAAGCTCTGTTCACTGTCCAAATTGTTGTTACGTTGACGCTCCAAACCGATGAGCAATCCACAGCCTAAAGCCGAAGCTAAAATAGTTAACAACGCTGGGAAGGATAATGTTTGTATGAGTATTTCCAAATTTAAGCCCTCCCATCAATACATTGTTTATTTTGGCAATATAAATAAAAAATAATATAAAAATTTAACGCTAAAATTTGAAAAAAACATATAAATTGAACAACTTGAGAATTTTCAATCATGTTCAAAGTTTAGTCATACTTTAAATCATAAACAATTCCATGATAAATATCCTAGTGGACATCAAATATTTCTCATCTTTTAATTAAAAAAAATATTCGAAAATCTGACTTAAATTCGGACTTTTTTACCTTCATGTCTGTTTAAAGCACACATTAAGCCCAAATCACCATAATCGCCGCAATCACCACTAGGGCTAAACCCCAATGATCAGTTCTTGCGAGTTTTTCCTTAAAGAAATAGGCAGAGATTAAGAGGCTAAATAATATTTCGATTTGACCTAGGGTTTTGACAATCGCAACCGTTTGCATACTCATAGCAGTAAACCAGCCCAAGGATGCTAGAAAGCTACAGACACTAACGCGAAAGGTCAGACCTACTCTCTCCCACATGGCAATGAGCGTTTTACGGCTAAATAGACTGAGGTACAACAGCATAATCACACATTGAAAGCCAATTACACTCAACAACACCCACGCCGCACGATGCAAAGTCGGTAAATCACTTAGCTCTAAACTGGCTTCACGAACCAATAAAGAGGTAATTGCAAAACTTAATCCACTTCCTACACCGATGCATAAAGTTGGCAGAGATAATTTTTGTCGTTGAGAACCTTTGCTTAAAAGAAAAACGGCAACACTACCAACCAAAACACCAATCCAACCAAATAAACTTAAATGTTCACTTAAGAAAATCACTCCAACAATGGCCGCAAAGATCGCTTCACTTTTCGCTAAACCGACGCCGATGGCATAATTCTTTTGTTTAAAAAGCAACACCATTAAAATCGTCGCTAAAATTTGACTTAGCCCTGCAATCACCACATAAACCCAAAACATAGGTGTAAATGTGGTCACCTGAGTCACAGGCTGTTGCTGGTACAACACGAACAAATAAATACAGGCAAATGGGAGCCCAAAAATAAACCGTGCAAGGGTGACACCATACACATCAACAGTGGTACTGAGTTGCTTTTGAAATGCATTGCGCCATGACTGCATAAAAGCAGCCATTAAAGTGAATAAGATCCAAACTGGAAACATAAGAAAGGTGGTTTAACGGTGGATGCCTCATCAATTTACGCTTTTATTGAATTGAATGCGACCCAACACGGCTAGATTATTCATTGAACTTGGTTATAGATTCGTTGAAAAAAATTTATTTAAAAACCTGATATTAAGAACTTGGTATGTATCGAAAGGTAAGTTTTTATAAAAAAATGCAAAGGCATATCACCTTTGCATTTTGCACTTTACCAACATTTAGTTAGCGACTTACGTTAAGTTAGCTTTCAAGTAGTACAGCACCAAATTGCTCACGTAGATCTTTTTTCAGCATTTTACCTGTTCCACTCAAAGGAATAGCATCCACGAAAATCACTTTATCTGGCACCTGCCATTTAGCGACTTTATCTGCATAGTAATCCAAAATTTCTGTATCAGATAAATCGACATCTGGCTTTTTAATCGCAATCAATACAGGACGCTCATCCCATTTCGGATGGGTCGCTGCAATCACTGCCGCCATTGCAATTTTAGGATGTCCCATAGCTAAATTTTCTAACTCAACAGAAGAAATCCATTCGCCGCCCGATTTGATCAAATCTTTTGAACGGTCACTAATTTTTAAGAAACCATCTTCATTCAGCGTAGCAATATCCCCGGTATCAAACCAACCATCTGAGGTTAATGCGGACTCTGTTTTGCCAAAGTAATTGCCAATAATCCAATGCCCTTGGATTTGTAAATTACCTGTCGTTTCACCATCACGTGCAACTTCATATGTACCGCTTTCTTCATCGGTAATACGTAAATCGACCCCAAATGGTGGACGACCTTGTGACAAACGCACTTGTAATTGTTCTTCTTCAGATAATAACAAATGTTTGGCTTTAAACTGGTTTGAAGAACCTAATGGACTGGTTTCGGTCATGCCCCAAGCATGAATCGTTTCACAGTTAAATTGCTCTTTAAACACTTTCAACATCGCAGGTGGGCAAGCAGATCCACCAACCACATTACGCACTAAACTTTCGAGCTGACTACCTGCTTGTTGCGCAGCATTGATTAAACCCTGCCAAATCGTTGGAACACCCAATGCAACGGATACTTTATAGTCATCAATCATTTGCGTCAGGCTTGCTCCATCTAAACCTGGGCCTGGCAGCACTAAGGTGCAACCCACCATAGCCGCAGCATATGGCGTACCCCATGCATTGACATGGAACATCGGCACAACAGGCATCATAATATCTCGCGCTGAGATATTTAATGAATCTGGCATACAAATCGCATAACTGTGTAAGACTGTTGAACGATGACTATACAACACACCTTTAGGATTGCCTGTGGTACCCGAGGTATAACATAAAGAACTAGCCGATAATTCATCTAATTCTGGCCATGTATAGTCTGCAGATTGCCCCGCGATAAGTTCGTCATAAAATTTAACATCTGGCACAGCTTCGACAATCGCTGCATCTGGTGCATCTAAGCAAATAAAGTGCTCAACAGATTTTAATAAAGGTTTTACTGCTTTGATTAAAGGCAAAAAAGTTTTATCAAATAACATGACACGATCAGATGCATCATTGATGATAAAAATTAATTGTTCAGGAAATAAACGTGGATTAATGGTGTGACATACATAACCACTACCTGAAATAGCGTACCAAGACTCTAAGTGACGATGGTTATTCCAAGCGATGGTCGCAACACGATCCCCTAAATTTAAACCGAGTGATGCAAGAACATTGGCAAATCGTTTTGAATTTTTATGGACTTCACCCCAAGTGGTTTTCGTAATCGTCGAGTCTGTATTTTTTGAAATGACTAAACTATCCGCATGATAGCGACCCGCATGTTCAATCATGCTACTAATCAAAAGCGGTTTAAACATCATATTACCAAGCATTCTTTGCTCCCACATTCATCCATATTGAGTTGTTGTTTTTCCGCACTGTCCTGCAGATTTTTTAAAACTTTGCACCATGTCAAAAGTGATTATTCTTTATCGACAAGGTTAAAGCAGTAGATATGAAACGCATATCCAAAACTGATTCTTATGTTTTAACCTTAATTGATTTTAGAATCCACTGTTTTATTGCTCAAAATATGAATGCTTTAGTGGTATAAAATGCAAAAATTAAAGCTTTAGACCTATTCAAAATATAGTCTTATTTAGTTATAACATTGCTGCTTTAAAAATGTCGTTTTCAGTTATCAAATAATCGACTGAGTCAATTGGCATAAAAAAACCCAGTCTAGATACACTGGGTTCATTCATTGCATTAGCCGTTGCAGTTAAGTTGAAAAAGTTACAGTACTTCAAACTCAATACGACGGTTTTTCTTACGGCCTTCAGGCGTAGCATTGTCTGCTACAGGCTTATTTGAGCCCATCCCTTCAGTACTTAAGTTCGCCGCTGCAATATTTTTTGAAATCAGGTAGTTTTTAACTGCATTAGCACGTTCTTGGCTTAAACTTAAGTTTTTCTCAGGATTCCCCGAGCTGTCTGTGTGACCAATAATTCGTACTTTTTTCCCACCGACGCGATTCAGTGCGACAACCATTTCATCTAAGATCTGTACCCCAGATGGCGCTAAAATAGCACTTCCCGATTCAAATTCGATAATACGATTACGTAAAGCCGCATCAATAATAGCCTGTTCAGCCTGATTGACAGAAAGCTGTGCATTGAAACGAAAAGGTGCTGTGACCAAAGACTGAAACTTGGTGGTCGTTGGTTGGATATCATTTTGATTTGACATCTTGCCACTTAAATCGACTTGCGTTCCGCGTACAGAGAGTTTCCCCTGTTTTACTTTTTTTAAGTCATCATTAATCATTTGGCTTACGCTATTGCCCCAACCATTGGGTGCTGTAACCGCTCGAACCTGAATTTTATCAACCACATTTGCCTGACCATAGGTCAAATAGGCTTTATTTAATATTTCTTGCTTGGTTGCTTCATTCGGTACAGCACCTTCAATCACAATAGGCTCTGCCCAAAGCAAAGTCGAACAACCTAAAATGTACACACTCGCAAGAAATTTGGGCAACATTGGTAAGATTCTTTGCATCATTATTCTTCTATAAAAGTCTGTCTAAAAAGTTTAATGCCATGAATAAGGCTGATCTGGCGCTCACTCAAAGACTGTTCCAAAACGGCTAAGCCTGCATTTTGTTCAAGATAAGGATCAATCCAACTAGCATCAATCAAGGAAACCCAATGATCACTTTGCATGTTTTGGGTAAATACATCACTCAGCGCTGTAATATCAGCGCCTTGAAAACCAAACAGTAAAACTGGCGAATCACTGTGTAGGATGCCAATGAGTAATTCAGCATCTTGGTTTTCGACAAAGCGACTAATTAAATTGACCCAAAAAGCCGCAATTTCATAACAGTAACTAATATTATTGATCGGTAAGATCAACACTTTATTCAACCGAGACGTGCCCTGATGAATAATCGGTTGTAGCAGCAAACCGAGACCAATCATGCTTTGCGCCAACTGATAAGGCGTAAAATTCAATAAACGTGCAAATGAATGCAACGTATGATGCTCATAAAAAGAAGAGGTTTCTTCTGTCCCGAACACTTGAATTTCGTTATTCAGTTTGCCTAATTTATCGAGCAAAATATCGGGATCGCGAATAGAACGCATCACTCGGTTACGCTGATATAAGTCAATTAAGGTTTGTTTATAACGATAAGGTGCATACAAAATATTATCGAAAGGATCATCGATTTCTAGCAGATGAGCGAGCACCATTGGAAATTGACGCTTTGAACTGTCTTCACTGCTAATCAAATTGGCAACCAAAAAACGCTTATCTTTTGGACTGGCAATAAAGAAATCTAATGAAGGCAGTGAGTTATACGCTGCATTAAAATTGTCTGAACGCATAGCGAACTCAAGCGCCTCCGTGATCCACTGATCGATTAACTGAATCAGTGAATATTGTTCACGGCTCTTTAAGAAGTCACCACGAGCTGGACATTTCCCATAATACAGCGGTGTCGTTCTCACTTCATACATTGTCACACTCCTTGTTCTTTTGCACGAATGCCACCGCTCTCATTTTTAAATTCATCATCATGGTGTTGCTGTTCCTTGTACAACACTCATCGGTGAAGTCGCTGGCGCTACAGGCGCTTGTCCTGCAGGCATCGTTTGCGCTGCGACGACACGAACACCTTTATTCGTCACCACTTGATCAACAAGAGTCATACCTGAATAGCCTGAACCTGTAGTTGGGCCAGATGCGTTACCACTGATTAAACGGAAGTTCACTTTAACAAACACTTTTGGATTTTGTTTGCTACGCCACACCATTTCAAATGAATTACCATTTTGTGTACGCTGAGCGCCTTCAACCAATCGGTTAATACCATATTCACCCGGCTCATCAAAAATCGTATGCGTTTGACCTTCCAAGTCAATTGCAGTAATACGTGCACCCGGAATTGCCCCTTTATTTGGCCAAACGAAGTTCACCCATTGCTGAACACCGTTTTCATACACCATACGCTGACCATCAATATCAATGGTATATGAAAGCAACTGTGTATTTTCTAATGGGAAGAACTGGAAGTTCGATTGATTGGTTGCCGCAGGTGCTGCTTGACTCAATTCCCCTGTAGCAACGCCATTACTTGGCGCAACATAGCGTTGGAAATTCGCTACGAATTGTGGATTTAAACCAATGCCCAAATCTTTCCATGTTTTCGTGGTTAAGGTATAGCCACGACGAATCACTAATGGATCTAAATATTCTTTTACAAAGCGAGCGATACTTCCGTTTTCACCAAAAATTTGGCTAATTTCATTACTGGTCGCTTGTAAAGTGGCATTACTGTTAAATGGATATTTAGGTGCAAGATTGGTTGTAAAAGGTTGATACGCCTGCATTGCCCACAACTTATTAATTTCGTTTTGAGCTGGGATCAGTAATACTTCAAATGACTGGGTCACTGGCTGCATAAAGAGTTTTTGAATCAACTGCTGATCTAATTCATTCAGACCCACAGACATTTTTTCATCCACAAATTTTTGCGTGCTATTAAAGACAGAGCTTTGATCATTGATGGTTTGTTTCACCAATGTCATGCTTGCAGGCCCCATATCACCGCCACTCTTCAAGTCATTGAACTTACTGCGCACTTGACTCAAAGACAACATGTATTCATCTAAAATAGATTTGTTTTGCTGATCATCACGTTTACGAACCAGTTGATAGAACACATCAAACTCTTTTGCGATAACACCTTGACCGGCTTTAGAAGCAACTTGCTGTGCCTGCTGCGCATCATCACGGCTGAGAACTTTACGTTTAAACCACGCAATAAAGCCTTTCTGAGGTGCAGCCAGTTCTGCTTGAACAATTGGATTATCCCAGCTGGTTTCTTTCGCTATACGGTCGACCACTTTACGAATTGGCGAATTTTCAGGTTCACCTAAAATATCGATAAAACGTGACTGCTGAGCAACATCAGCACCCTTGCCATAATGTACTGCATTTAAGAATTTACGCCATTCAGCGATATATTCCTGCTTATAAAGTTCGGTTAACTGTTTACTGATCTGGTCTGGACTACCACTAAACGTCAGGTCATCAGAGCGATTGGTATTGAGTACCCAATCTTGAGTATCCGTCGGATTATTCGCAGCTTGGTTAATCGCATCTTTTACATAATCATTCCAAGCTTGGTAAGTAAAAATACCCGGCAAGGCATAACTACCCAACATGCTGTTTTGGCCTGTTTCACCTAATATTTGCTTCACTGTCACCGCAGGGAAACGTACCGAACCACGCATTTTAATTTCATTATAAACGCGGTCGCGTGCAGGAATACCCATGGTAACAGCCGTCAATAATTGACGTGTTTGATCAACCAATAAAGGATCAGATTCCATTTGCGGGAACGCAGGATCAGCAGCTAAAGTCATCGCATAAGATAAAACTTGTTCTGCTTTTTGAATCATTTCCCCACGTGGCATTTGACCACGATTTGAATCTAACCATGAACGCCAGAAACGAGTAACTTGGTCACTCAAATGGCTCGATTCCATATATTTATGATTGCTCATCATCAAATACGCCTTCAGTGCATTGTAGGCATCCTGAGGATTAGTATCCGATGGTTCTAAATAGGGCTGATTTGATTTCACAGCTTGAGTGATTTGCACATTGACGTGATTTTCTTTCAACGTCGCTTCATTGGCTTTAACGCGCTGTAAGTACTGCGCCATATTTTGCTGAGATGGTGCCAATACAATTTGTTGAATACCTCGTAAATACTCAACTTTGAGTTTTTCACGAATCTTATTCCCTTGGTATAAACCAAAGCTGTATTTTAATGGACGATCTTCATCAAAATGATCGAGTTGTTGTAAATGCCCTTGTAATATCAGTAATGCATCCAATTGAGTTGAAAGTTCACTTCCGCTACGGCTTTCCATTTGCACAACTTTATCTAGGTCTGCCTGAACTTCCGCCACGAGTTGTTGGTTATTACGATACGACCAAACCCACAACCCAAGCACCACAGCAACCAATAACAATGCAGCAATAAATGCCATAAAGCGCTGACGTTTACGTGCAGGATTAATATGTTGTTTAACCAGATTTTTATCTTTTAAAATGACGGTTGAAAATAGTCCTTTTAAGAAATAACCATGATCTTGCGAAACAGAATTCGTAGGAATGCCAAACTCACTATCCGTACTTTTCACCAAATGAAAATCTTCAGCGATTTGCTCGGTCATTGGACTTTCAATCACACCTTCTTGCAACGCACTGGTGAAATAGAACCCACGGAATACTGGTTTAAACTGATAAGGGTTGTCTTGAAACAACGTACCAATAAACGTTTTTAACACTGGCTTTAAACTTTTAAACTCAAGTGGAAATGTCATTACACTTGGAGAAATATTTTGCGAATGACGACGACTCAAGTGCGTAGTACTGACGCTCTTCAAACCATCATATAAAATTGAATAATGCTTTTCGAACATCTCAACAGCATGTTCGGATGAGTCTGGATCATAAGGTAGCGTTGCACCCCAAACTTGATCAAATTCATCCTTATCATAACAATCAAAAAATTCTGTAAAGCCAGCAATCAAATCCATTTTTGAAAAAACGATATACACTGGCGCAAAAATTTCTAAACGTTCCGTCAAATCCTGTATACGTGCGCGTAAGTTTTTGGCTAATTTGATTGATTTTTCAGGACTTTGACTAACAAGCTCCGCCACAGAAACAATCACGATTAAACCGTTAATTGGTGCTTTAGAACGGTTTTTCTTTAGAATATTTAAAAAGCCTAACCATTCTGAATGGTCTTCGGCATAAACTGAATATCGACCTGCGGTATCGAGTAACACACCA
The DNA here is from genome assembly GCF_013420765.1 of Acinetobacter sp. YH01009. Lineage (NCBI taxonomy): Bacteria > Pseudomonadati > Pseudomonadota > Gammaproteobacteria > Moraxellales > Moraxellaceae > Acinetobacter > Acinetobacter sp. YH01009. The sequence continues at coordinate 12,127 of NZ_VOYE01000022.1, forward strand.
TCTGTAGAGAAAAACCAATCGCAGTTACGAGTACCACTTAGACCTGCCGACACCATTTTCTGATGAGTTTCTTCAAATGGAAATCTAAGACCAGAATTATAAATCGCTGAACTTTTACCCGCTGCTGGGTTACCAATCACCATGTACCAAGGTAATTCATATAGGGCTGCATTCCCCTTTTTGTCGCCGAGTTTTGATTTACGGATAAGTTGAATCGAGTCTTTCATTTGCTGATTGATCAGCGCAAGTTCTTCTTTATTTTTTTGTTTACCGTATTCAGCTTCATTATCCTTGGCAATCGCCTCAGCAAGTTCTTCGCCTTGCTGTTTATGACGATAATGCTGTACTAATTCATATATACCCCACAGAATTAATCCGAGAATATAAACAGCAACCACAATGTAAAAAGTCTTTTGCGGAATCGAATTATGCATAGCCACAATGGCCACAAAAAATGACAAAGCCACCATCGCTTTAGGATTGGTGACGTACTGCCAAACATAACCGAGGATCGTATAAAATAGTGTGTTCACAATGTTCTCAATTTCGTCTTAATTCTAATTAAACAGTTTCTTGTTCAAGTTCATCTTCTACTGAAAATGCTTGAATAAAAGCAAATGTCGATTCTTGGTCTGTGCTATAAATCATGGCAGTTAACTCTTCTGGCAAGTGCATACCCAACATGAATCCAAAAATTTTTGCCAATTGCTGGGTATTTCCAAGATTCTGTTTTGTATATAAAAAATGATAGGTTTCAATCGCGGTTTCATTAAATTTATACTGTAATTTTTTCACCACTTTCATATCCGTTGCATCATCTAACATCAATAAAAAGGGTTGTTCTTGATCATACTGATCTAAATTATTCAGTGCTTTAAGCTCTAAATGACGTTTCAACTCAGGCTCATGTGCCACCACTTGTAGCACTTTATTTGGAGTTAAACCTCGAACTTGAACGTCTGAAGCAGCCAAACACCAACTCGATGCAAACTCTGCAGCAATGTATTTTTCTTGTAACCACATCTTTTCATCAATCCATTCTTGGTCGATTTCAGAGTCAGCATTCAGAATCAAACTGACTTCAAACTTTTGTTTTGAAATCATCTCTAAAATGCTTAACCATTCTGAATAAGCGACTTGAGTGCCGATAAAATGTGGCTCGATATGAATTTGTTCGGGAATGATCGAAAATCCGTCAGAAAGATACTGCTGAATAATCTGGGCATAATCATCATTCCATTGATGAATCAAATTATCAGCAAGCAAAATATGGACATTTAAACGATTTAAACGTGAAACTTGCTGTGCATTGTTCGCCAAATGTTCTGGATGTTCATCTTGCGTATAATCTGGATCCACCCAACCCGGATGCATACGGTACTGATATGCCAATTCACTATCATAAAAGAGTGCTGATTGCTTCAGATGCTCAGCAATTAAAAATAGACTTTCAACGTGTTGCTCTAGTTGTTGCTGAATAAGTGACTGGATTCGTTTTTCACGCATGGTGATGGCACTATATTCATCATCTGCTTCTTCACTAGTAAGTTCATCTAAATCTTTAATTCGAAATGAAAGAACAGGCAAACCGTATGCATTGAATAATTTATCATCGAGTTCAGGACTTTTGAATTGTTGAATATCTTGGATAATTTGTTCGTTTTCACCAAAACTATGCCAAGCCGCTGAAGAATAAACATTTAAACGAAATTGCTGTACATCGACAGGCTTTGGTTTTGCTTGTTCAATGGCCTCAAGTTGTTGTTGCTCAGCTTGTTCTTCTGCACGTTTTTCAGCTTCAAGTTTTTTTTCTTTTTGATGTTGAATGCCCTTGTAAAGCAAATAAGGCGACAAAATAATTGCACATAAAGCGACAGGAAGAAGTAGAAAATAGGTGACCAGATCAAAAGCTGTCGGGTCATAGCCTGTATCTCGCCAGTAAAAAATCACGAAAGCAGTACACAAAATAAAAAGCGTACTAAAAGTTCCAATTATTAATTTCAGCATTATTATAAATTCCCCATTAAGGCATAACAGGTTTCTGTATTATCGACCTGTTTATTCGGCTGTAAAAATGCTCCCTGAGCTAAACCAATTCCGCTCAAAGAATTTAAACACACCGGTTTTATTTCTTCTTTTTGTAAAATTAAGCGCACATCCACCATTAATGTTGGACTGCACCAAGTTTGAATCATTTGTTTTAATTTTAGGCTGCGTGCCTGATTCGGTAAAAATGTTAAATAATCTTCATGATTTAAAGGTCCAATCACGATTTCAATTTTTTCGTCAATCTGTTGAATCTTCTCACCACAAAAAGTATTCAGCCCCAATAAGCTCGGCTGAGATCCACCTAAACATATTCTCTGATCTTCTTCAAATACAAAAGTTTCAGGGATAAATTCTCGAATATCAAATTTCTGCTTAAAGATACAATTCAGCATGGTTTTTAATGCATAAGCTGTATTGTTTTGCCCCTGCATTAAACCTGAGAATTCAGCAAAATAATCATCTAAATCTGGCTGATCATGCTGGCTACTGATATAACCATTTAATGCATGTAAAATATCAAGATAGTGATTATCCTGCTCGATTTCATAACGAATAGGTAAATGATAATTTAAACTGGCATCAACATAATGTGCTGTTAATTTATGATTAAACAGCCCTAAAAACTTTTGTGTTTCGTGTCGCTGATGTCGCCCGCTGAGCTTAATCTTATTGGTATAGCTATAAGGTAATGCACCTTGAATACCCGTTAAACCCACCATTAAATTTGTCAGTTCAACTTTCTCATCGTTGAACTCTAAACTTTCAATTTCAGTGTTCGGGAAGTTCAAATTAAGTGAACTATTAAACTCAAAGTCATTGGCCCAATGGACTTGAGCTGCTCCATAAGGTGCATGTCTTAACAAACGAGTAGCTTGAACAAACTCGTAGGCTTTCGGTTCTTGGAAAAGTCCGTCAATTACAGAGCTTTCTTGCCACCAACGTTCTGCACGCATTGGTATAACTCCTGTTGACTATTTGCATCAAAAACCGAGACATCGACAAAGCTGTTCATATTGACTTTTAAATTAAAGATATGTGCCAGTAATTGACTAAATATATACAGGCTATGTCCTCTAAATATATCCGCATCGATATCGAGCTGTACTTTTAAACCTCTGACAAATAAGGGAAACGGTTTACTATCCACAAGTTTCTGCGTGGTAGAAAACTGAATATTTTTTATGGAGTCGATAATAATTTGGTTTTCTTTCGATTTAGGTAAATTATACAATTCCAAAAGTTCTTTAATATGAGAGACCGCATCGCCTTTCATTAAAGACATATTATTCAAAGATAAATGTGAAATGACCCGCCACTGTTCTTGTTTATTTTGCTCAAAATAATACGGTAACGACGGTCGTTTGAGCATCAGAGCACGACGTGCCAAATTACTATCATTCAGAGTTAATGCATTTTGATCTTTATTATAACTTTCGTAAGGTAACTCACGATTACTACATAGTAGTTCAGTACTAATAAAATCGGACTGAGTGCTATGTGGGTCTAAAGCACGAGATATGATTGAATAGTTTAATTCCTGATGTTTATTCTTCATCTGCTGCGGATTTAAACTATAAAAAAACTGGACTTTATCCTGATGATAATGACTCATTGCAAAAAAAGGCAGTACCGGATAATACACTTCATCTTGGTTACTTTTTTCACGCACCATATTCATTTTTAAAATGCTATAGGCTTGAAAATATTCAGGATGGTGTGCATCTGTCACCAATGGATATTCCATTCGCTTATGATTAATCTTTTGCGGCTCTGCTTGTTTATTGAAAAGATTAACAATTGGTGTAGCAAACAATTTAAAATTTGCAGCATTTAATTCAGAATAATTTCGAATCGCTGCTTGATCATTTAAATTGAGTTTAAAGTGCATTTGAACATCAAATTCACTATGTTCTAAACTTAAAAACTTAATGAAATCTAAATTTAGATTTAACAAATTGAATTTTTCAGGAACACAAAAATATTCCATCAGTAAACGATATGCATGATGCGTATGTTGATCGATAGGTAGAACACTTTGAACTTCTTCAAAGCCCATAATTTCAAATGGATTGGCAATATCAAAAATGTGCTGCCCTACACGAATCGAAAAACTTGTAGTGGATTTAAAAATACTATCCAAAACCTGCAAAGGAAAATTAGAAATAGCGTCTAAAAAGATCGGCAAAGTTTCATTTTTGAGTAAAGCGTGCTTATTCGAAAAAATTTCAAATCCTAAGCTCAATGTGGCATTTTGATTTAAATGCATATGTGCCGATGGATGAGTTTTGAAATTGAGCTGTTTTAATTGAATCGGTAATAATGTGACTTCTTGTACCGTCTGATATTCACATTGAACACCGCGCGTACTTTTGGCTTTTAGACTGGTCGCCTTTGGAATAACGTGTCGATCTGTTAATTGCTTAATTTTATTTATATCTTCGAAGCTCACCACAGAACATGCAGGAAATGGTTTTAAATATTGAGGAAACATCACCTCAAAAATTGAACGGGTAAAAACGTCATAACTATCTGCAAGTTTTTTATCAATCCGTGCAGAAATTAGAGAAAATGCTTGAATTAAACGCTCAATATGCGGGTCATCTATTTGTTCTTGGTTTAAAGACAAACGCTGGGCGATTTTGGGGTATTTACTGGCAAACTCACGGGACTGTTGTCCAAATTCCTGTAGTTGTTTTTCGTAATACGGTAACAGCTCTTCAATCACAGATAACCCACTTCATTAAGCTCTTGGAGAAATAACATATTGTTGTGTTGTTGGTTTTAATAAGGCATCAAAAATAACTGGTTCGTATAAAGGATGAATATTTAAATATGCCTGAATACTTAAACATAGTGCCCCCATATTATGACCATCCATGAGCATTTCGACTCGAATCTGTTTTAAACGCGGTTCATGTGCAGCAATCGATTGCTCAATTGACTGGCAAATTTTGTCGCGATCCGATGGATTTGCTGTCGATAAGCCCACAAAATCGATAATGCCAAATTGCAAAATAGATTTTTTTGCTAATGGAAAGTCATCAATCAGTTCATCTAACTTTGCCACCCGACTATTGAGGAGATCCTCTAAATCCGAAGCAACAGATTCACGAAGTTCTTGCAAAGACAGACCTTGAGTCTGCTGAGCATCTGCTGGTAATAAGCGGTCAAATAATGTCGTTCTAAAACCATAAGGATAAAGCTGATCGAGATTCATATCTTCTTATAAATATTTAAAAAAATGAAAATAGAGGCTACCCAAGTAAGCCTCTATCTGAATCCATCTATTACGCTGCGTATGAAGCAGTGTTGTTAGATAATGACCACTTCTTAGTAACAGCACCTTTCGCAGTACCGTTAATATCTTGTTGGTTATATGTCCACTCTACTGCAGCATATTTCAAACCAAATGATTCGTGTGGAACACCTTCATCATTTACAGTTGGTGTCACGCTAGAAACCAACACATGTTTCAGTTTGATTTGAAGATATTTAATGCGTTTGTCGCCATTCGCACGGTAAAAATCAATTTGAACTTCATCAAATGTATAACCTGCTGAACATGCTTCCCAAAGTTTAGGGCTTGTCGCATCTAAATCTTTAACAAAAACCATGTCAGAATGTTCTACACGTTCTGCGGTGTGACCACCCACACTTGAAGAAGTCGCAGATTTAGGTTGACGGATGTTATGCGTCCAAGAGTTAACTTCTAACCAACTCTTGTGCTCTGCATCACGAGATTCGCCGTCTACTTTGTACTTACCACGAAATTGAATGTATATATCTTTCATTGTTCTGAATACCTATTTATTTAAAGTTATTATAGTGTTGACCCAAATTAATTTGAGGACTGAGGTAACTCGGTCACAAGTCGTAATGAAACAGACAACTCATCCAACTGGAAATGTGGTCTTAAGAAAACCACAGATTTGTAGTGACCAGGCAAAGCTGGATTTTCTACAACTTTTACAGAAGCTTCACGCAATGGATACTGAGCTTTAGCTTCTTGAGATGCACCATCATCGAGTAATACATATTGCGATAACCATTCATTTAAGAAGGTCTCAACATTACCAGCTGATGCAAAACTACCCACTTTGTCACGCATCATTGCTTTTAAATAATGTGCAATACGTGAAACTGCCATGATGTATTGGATCTGGCTAGACAATGCAGAGTTTGCATTTGCCGAATCGCTGTCATATTTTTTAGGTTTTTGCGTCGATTGCGCACCGAAAAATGCTGCATAATCCGTATTTTTGCAGTGTACCAACGGAATAAAACCAAGGTCACTCAGTTCTTTTTCACGACGGTCAGTAATGGCAATTTCAGTTGGGCATTTAAAGACCACTTCGCCATCATTGGTTTTGAACGTATGGACAGGCAAGCCTTCAACTAAACCACCACCTTCTACACCACGAATCGCAGCACACCAACCATGCATATCAAATGCATTGGTTAAACGCGTACCAAAGGCATAAGCCGCGTTCATCCATAAATATTCATTATGATTTTCACCTGAAACTTCTTCAACGAAGTTAAATCCTTCAGTGGCAATGCCTTCTTTTGGATCATATGGCAAACGACCCAATACACGTGGCATTGTCAACGCAACATAACGTGCATCGTCACTTTCACGGAATGAACGCCATTGTACATATTCTGCTGTTTCAAAGATTTTAGATACATCACGCGGACGATCAATATCAGTAAAAGACTCTAATCCCAACATATTCGGACTAGCAGCCGAAATAAACGGTGCATGTGCAGCCGCAGCGACATGTGAAATTTGCTCAAGCAAATACATATCAGATGGAGTACGGTCAAACTCAAAGTCACCAATCAATGTTGCATAAGGCGCACCACCGAATGATCCATATTCTTCTTCATAGATTTTTTTGAACAACGTGCTTTGGTCAAAATCGGTCGCACCTTGGAAATCTTTAATCAATTCTTTTTTCGTCGTATTTAACATACGAATTTTTGTTAAAGAATTTGAAGGTGTTTCTTGGCAGAAATAATACAAACCACGCCATGTCGATTCAATTTTTTGAAATTCAGCATGGTGCATGATTTTACTTAACTGAGATGAAATCAACGCATCAATTTCAGCAATACGCTTATCAATTGATAAAGTCATATTGTCTGAAACGGTGATGGTACCTGCCATCACTTCTTTAGCAAGTTCACCAATCAAACTTTTTGCACGATCATGTTCTTGATCTGTACGCGCGATACGACTTTGTTCGACAATTGAATCTAAAAGTGAATATTCTTCGGTTGCTTCAACGTTTGCAGCAGTTGCAGTATTATAATTACTCATTTTCTGCCTCCACGCTCAACTTACGAATTTGATCAGTGTTATGTAACACTTCATCCAATAAATCTTCTAAGCGTTCATTATTTGAAATTTTATTACGCAAGTCAGACAGACGCTCGCGCGCAGCAACTAACTTTTGTAGTGGATCAACCTGTTGTACAACTTGCTCAGGAGTAAAATCGGCCATGCTCTTAAATGTAAGATCTACCGACATTTTTCCACCGTCTTCAGTCAAGGTATTTTCAACTTGAAAATTAGCACGTGGCACTAAAGACTCCATGACTTCATCAATATTATCTAAATCAACATTAATGAATTTCTTGTCTTTTAATTTGGTTTTCTCTACTTCAGATGCCGCTGAGAAATCACCTAACACCCCTACAACGAATGGTAATTCTTTAATTTCTTTACCGTCGCCAACTTCAACATCGTAAGTCAATTGAACACGAGGAGGACGAATTCGTTGAAGTTTTTTCTGTACACTTTCACGTTTTGCCATGAGTGCTTTTCCTTGTTATTTATTTTTTAATGTATCGAAAGGTGAACCACTGGCAGCAGGTTTTTTCGCTGTAGTCTGCGTTTTTGCTGTCGTGGTAGTTTTCTTTTTGCTTGCTGCTGTAGTCGTTTGTTTAGACTTGGTAGACGCTGTATTGGTTCGTTTTTTAGCTGGTGTTGTCTGTTTAGATTTCACATTGCTCGAAGATTCTGTACTTTTTTCACGAACATCTGCTGCAGCAGACGTAGATTTATCAATCGTCGGCTGAATATAACGAATATTATCCGACAACACTTTGGCAGGAGAATAGGTCTGTTCATCTAGAGTACGATTTTCATTACTCCGCATATGATTCAGCGCATTATAAGAAATAGCGATACCTGCTAAAAAAGTGACATCAGTAAGTTCAGGCGACTGATAGTTCTTTTCTCGCAGCAGATTGACCGCTTGCAATGCTTTTAAATTGTAACCATTAGCTTGATATTTTTTGGCAATATCTACAAAAATTTCATTTTTTAAGTTCTCATTTTTCTTATTTTTTTTGTCACATAACTGATTATAAAAACCAATAATCTCTGGATCTGTATCACCTACTGCCAGTGGATAATCCTTTAAACAGGATTTTTTCACAGATGCCACTTTATCTTTTGCAAAAACGGTTTGTGTTAAACTGGCTGCTAAAATTATAGGTAATAAAACACTAAATTTATTCAAAATTGCCTCTGTATTTCTACGTGCTAAAACTTAATTTATGTGGAGAAATCACCGCTTATTTTCCCGTGGGTTTTCTCTTCATTTATCAAAATTAAAAATATGCTGCAGATTTAACAAAAAATAAGCACATAGAGTCAATACAAAAATGTGCCAAATACTCCAAAGTTTGTCGACTATTTGTTTTTTTTTGTTTCATTTTATAAAAAAATCTTTTTCCTTTTTTTATTTAGTCTGTATTATATCGCCTAAAGCAAGACACTAATAATATATAAGGTGTTGATTTTAAAGTTTTTATTTTTATAGCAAGAAAAAAGAGATCACAGTCAAACTTGTAAAATTTCGTACTGTGGATTCTAAATTTGATGAGTTATTTATGAATAATTTAAAAGTTTTAATTACTAAACTTTCACCTCACGCCCGCATTTCACTCGAAAAGTCAGCCAATACATGTATTTCACAGCAAAATTATGAAATCGAAATTGAACATTTTTTACTCGAATTATTAACCTATAACAATAAAAATGACCTTCAAATACTCTTAGAAAAATACAAAGTTTCTACAGATGGTTTGGCAGATGACCTCAAAGAAAGTATCGCTCAACTGCCTAAAGGAAATACGCGTACCCCTATTTTTGCCCAATCTATTGTACGCTTACTTGAACAAGCTTGGTTATTAGCTTCTGCTGAACAAAATCCACAAATTCGTAGTGGTCATTTACTTGTCGCACTGCTGACCGCACCAGATTTATACCAAATTGCGGCAAGAGCCTCTTCCCTTTTCGATTTATTACCTATCGATACGATTAAGCATAAATTTTTAGATCTTTGTTTGAAGAGCATTGAAAATGAAGATTTAACAACTGCATCATCAGATGAAAAATCAACAGCTCAAACGAATCCAACAACACTAGTTAAAACACCAGCTCTAGACCAGTACACCATTAATTTAACGGAAAAAGCCAAAAATGGCGGTATAGACCCAGTGATTGGTCGTGAATTTGAAATTCGTTTAATGTTGGACATTTTGATGCGTCGCCGTCAAAACAACCCGATTTTAACGGGTGAACCAGGTGTCGGTAAAACTGCTGTCGTTGAAGGTCTTGCATTAAAAATTGCAACCAGCCAAGTTCCAGATGCTTTGAAAAATGTCAGCATTCATACTTTAGATATGGGCTTACTACAAGCAGGTGCCAGTGTAAAAGGTGAATTTGAAAATCGCTTAAAACAAGTCATTCATGAAGTTCAAGCCTCTGCACATCCAATCATTTTATTTATTGATGAAGCACACACGTTGATTGGTGCGGGTGGTCAAGCAGGTCAAAATGATGCTGCAAACCTATTAAAACCTGCACTAGCGCGTGGTGAGTTAAGAACCATTGCCGCAACGACATGGGCTGAATATAAGCAGTATTTTGAAAAAGATGCCGCATTGAGTCGACGCTTCCAAGTGATTCAAGTTGATGAACCAACTGAGGAAGTCGCAATCGATATGCTGCGTGCCATGATTCCAGTGATGGCAAAACATTTCAATTTACAAATTGATGATGAAGCTATCGTGACTGCAGTCCATGCATCACACCGTTATATCACGGGCCGTCAATTGCCTGATAAAGCGATTAGTGTCTTAGATACAGCTTCTGCGCGTGTTGCGTTAACGCAAAATGCACAACCAGTAAAATTGGATCAACTTCAAGCTCAATTACATAATTTGAAGCTTGAATTGGCGATTCTTGAAAATGAACATAAGAATATTCCGATTCACCACGAACGCATTGAAAGTGTAAAAACACAAATATCCGCGCTTGAACAGGAGATTCAGTCAACAGAAACGCAGTGGAAAAAAGAACTCGAAATCGTTCAACAGATTAAAACGCTTGAACAAGAGTCCGAGCAAAAACCAGAAAATATTGAAACTTTAAGCAATATTCGTAACCAACTGGCAACTTTACAAGGTCAAACGCCGCTGGTTTTTGAACGTGTAAATGCTCAAATTATTAATGAAATCATTTCAGACTGGACCGGCATCCCTGTTGGTAAAATGGTGAATGATGAAATTCAGCAAATTTTGAAGCTTGAAGCACAGTTAGAACAACGTGTGATGGGTCAAGATTATGCACTGCATCAACTGGTACAAGGCATTAAAACCTCTAAGGCAAAATTGGAAGATCCAAATAAACCTCAAGGCGTTTTCATGCTGGTTGGCCCAAGTGGTGTGGGTAAAACCGAAACTGCACTCGCGTTAGCAAACGAGTTATATGGTGGTGAGTCACATTTAATCACCATTAACATGTCTGAGTATCAAGAAGCACATACCGTCTCGTCTTTAAAAGGCGCTCCTCCGGGCTATGTCGGTTATGGCCAAGGCGGCGTATTAACCGAAGCAGTTCGCCGTAACCCATATAGTGTGGTTTTACTCGATGAGATTGAAAAAGCACACAGCGATGTTCAAGAGCTATTCTACCAAGTATTCGATAAAGGTACTTTGGAAGATGGCGAAGGTCGTGTCATTGACTTTAAAAATACTACGATCTTATTGACTTCAAATGCAGGCTCTAGTGCCATTATGCAGGCCTGTTTAAATCAGCCAGTAGAAGAATGGCCGTCAGCAGAAGAACTTTTAGATGTATTAAAACCAGCTTTATATAAACAATTTAAGCCGGCATTTTTAGGTCGTATGCGTATTGTGCCGTATTTTCCTTTACACGATGATCTGCTCGTACGCATTATTCAGCATAAATTAGGAAAAATCACCGCGCGTATTGAAAAACAATATGCTACGCAAACACGTTATACCGATGATTTAGTTGAATTATTATTAAGCCGTTGTACTGAGGTCGATAGTGGTGCGCGTAATGTCGATAACATTTTAAATGCGACGGTCTTGCCTGCTTTAGCCACTGAATTACTCATGGCAATGAGCGAGCAAAAGATTCCATCGATCATTGAAATCGATGTCAAAGACGATGAAATTATTTATGTTTTAGATCCTAAAAGTAAACCTGCGAAAAAACGCAGCAGCAAAAAGACCAAAACCTTAGAAGCATAAGTTAGGAACGATGTAGAATATGAGTTTAGAGCTCGACGCTTTATTGCAACCGATTACGGATGATTTACCTTGCGGTCATGATTTTTCATTTTCAAATGATTTTCATGCAATTAAAAAAGCTAAAACACAAGATGACCCGCTCTTGGATCAAGGCGACTGGATCGCAGAACCTAAACAGGCAGATTGGGGCTTTGTGCACCAAAAATCGTCAGATCTACTTCGCGAACAAACTAAAGATATTCGCTTATATGGTTGGTTGCTTGAAGCGTGGACTCACATTCATGGTTTTGAAGGGATTGCCAAAGGGATTGAACTTACACAAAAAAGTTTGCAAGACTTTTGGCTGCAGCTTCATCCTGAAATTGAAGATGATGACCTTGATCAACGTCTAGGTTTATTACAAGGGATAATTAATCAAATCCCAACATTAATTAAATCAGTTTCAATCGTTTATGGCGCGGCAGCTTATTCCCTATCCGACTATGATCGACTACTTCATGTTCAAAACCAAAGACGTAAATCCAACCATGAAGATGATGATCAAGAAGAGTCTTTTAATGGTATGGAACAGTTTGAACATGCCTTGTTCAATACGTCAAAATCAATTCAATACCAGTATTACCAACAGTTTTTAGATATTTTAAACCATTGGGAAAACTTAAAAACGACTCTTGATGATTTGATGGGTTTAGATGCGCCAAGCTTTGCTGGCATTGACTCTCAAATCGAAATGATTCACTTGAGCTTAAAAAAAATCTATAAAGCAGATGCTTTTATCAATTCATCGAGCGCTGAACAGGTTCAATCAAATTCTCCAATTGAAAGCCAGACACTTTCCACTGTAACTTCCGTGCAGAATGATATGCAAATAATACAACAACAGCATACACAGCAATTTAAACCTCAAGTGCAAAATCATCTTGAAAATCGTGAACAAGCCATGAAAGTCTTGCAAGATATTGCTGACTATTTTCAAGTGAATGAGCCGCATAGCCCTGTCAGTTATATGCTGCAAAAAACCATTAAATGGTCACAAATGCCACTGCATGAATGGTTAACTCATGTGATTAAGGATGAAAACCCTCTTGAAGCTGTACAAGAAATGTTAGGTGTTCAGCAACAAAGTAATGAATCGAATAGCGACTGGTAAAAACAATGTTTAAAGCAGAAAAAATTTTATGGGGTGAAGGATTATTTTTACGCCCACAACACTTTCAATTACAAGATGCTTATCATGAACAGCGTTTAAACCATACGGTTCGCGCAACGATACCGTTCGCTTATGGTATTCAAAGTTTAATTTTTGATGAATCGCAACTCAGTACCAACACATTAGCTTTGAATAAAGTTGAAATGATTTGGCAAGATGGCGAGATTTATCAAGCACCTGCACAAGACTTATTACCTGAGCCTGTACTACTTGATTCATTAAATTTACGCGGTGAAATGCAAATTTATTTAGCATTACCAATCGTTCAACCGAATAAACGAAACGTCAATTTTGAAGAAAATACCCAATCGAGTCGCTATCATTCACATTTGACTGAAACTCATGATTTGTTTACAGATGCAACGGCTGCTGAAATTACCTTATTACGCCGCCGTGCAGAGTTCAAAATCTTTGAATTAGGCCAAGAACCACAGCACAATCTTGATGGTTTTCTTTATATGCCAATAGGCCGCATCAAGCGCCAAAGCTCTGGTAATTTTGTTTTAGATTATCAATTTATCCCACCAATATTACATATTAGTTCGTGTGATTCGCTGATTACTGGGCTTAAACGAACGCTCAATATTATCAAAGCTAAAATTAAAACCATTCAATCGAATAATCGTGAAAACGAACAAAAGTTAATTGAATTCCGTTCAGGTGATATCGTGTCATTTTGGTTGGTTAATGCGCTAAATACTGCGCATGCGACCTTAAATCATTTATTGCAATATCCACTGATTCATCCTGAACGTTTGTATTTTGAATTATTGCGTCTGACAGGTTCCTTGCTCACCTTCTCGACAGCTTACGAAGTAGATCAGCTTCCACAGTATCAACATCATAATTTGCAAGAAAGTTTTACTCAATTAGATGTGATTTTACGTGAGTTGCTCGATACGATTATTTCAAATCGATATATCAGTATTAACTTGAAAGAAACCCGTCAATCCTACTGGGTGGGCAGTCTTGAAAGTGATAAAATTACTCGTGATTCTCGCCTGTATTTAGCTGTTTCAAGTAGCGTGATGCCTACACATGACATTATTTCTTATGTACCGCTGCGCTTTAAAGTCGGCAATACTGTCGATGTTGAACAGCGAGTCATGGCGGCATTACCGGCTGTGCCATTGCAACATATGATGCAAGTGCCAACAGCAATTCCGGTACGTTCAGGTGTGAGTTATTTTGAAGTTGAGCCAAATAATGATTTGTATCAACGTATGCTTGATTCTGAATCCATCTGCGTTTACATACCAGCTGGCTTCCAAGATATCTCGATTGAACTTATTGCTGTGATGAATGGTTAAGGAGCAATCATGAATATTTCAAATAATGCCCCTTCACTTTTTGACGACGGTCAAATAGGATTAGGCTCTTCAAAACCAAGTGCTGAACCGACAATCAACAGTTCAACCAATTTAGTTGATCTACTGCATGATGGGTTTTACATTGTTTTCTTACTCAAAAATCAATATGTTCCATCCAGCCCTGAAAGTTTCAGGACAAAAATTATGGATCTATTAAACCGATTTGAAAGCCAAGCCCGTAAGCTTCAATTCAGCAATGAAGATATCACGGACGCAAAATATGCCTATTGTGCTTTATTAGATGAAACCATTGTCACCCAACAAGATGCACGCTTTTTTGATTTACAAAACAATTGGATGATGAATCCACTGCAATTAAGTCTTTTTGGTTCACAGCTAGCAGGTTATCGTTTTTTTGAAAATTTAGAGCAAATTCGTTCTAAAAATAAAGATCGATTAGCTGCACTTGAAGTTTATCATTACTGCATGCTCCTTGGTTTTCATGGTAAATACCGCCTTGAATCGATTGAAATGCTCAATTCACTCGTTGCACGTGTCGGCGATGAAATTGATTATATGAAAGGTAAAAAGGCGTTTTCGCCTTTCGCGGCATTACCGGATCAAATTAAAAACATTATTCACCGTGAATTACCATTTTTTTGGATCATTATCTTTTGGGCTTTGTTTGCTGTATTAGCATTTGGTGGACTGAGATATATGTTATCTAGCCAAAATAATCAGGCGTTATCACAATATCAAAACGTCATAACTGCCCCATCGGAACAGGCTTATATCACCATTCATTTACCATAAGACTTAGACACCATGGCAAACGAAAAATCGAATAACGTTAGAATTTTACAGTCGACTCAAAAAAATAATTTACCGCCTTTAGCTCATGCTGCTATCGGCTTTCTTGTTGGTGCAGCGGTGATTATTGTTGTTGGCCTGGGATATTTTTATCTAAATTCTGACGATCAGCCTACAAATGCAGAAATGACTACTTCTGCCCCAACTGAAGATAAAGCTGAAACTGAGGCATCCGCTGTACCTCGTCAAAACGAAAATGAGCAAGCTTCAGCTGAAAAAGCGCAGCAAACCGTTCATGCAACTGAAGAAAAAGATCCGGATAATGACTTATATTCGAATGATTTAGCTACTGCTTTCAATCATGGTAACACGGCTAAGGCAACTCAGCCTGTTCAAGCTGTGGCGAATAACCGTTCACCTTTTGAAATTACCCAACCGCAGCGCCCTGTTGTAGCTGCTACAACAACCGTTAAATCACATATTCCAAATACTATAGCGAAACCAAAAGCTTCGCCAACAACGGCCAAGGTGACCAAGCCTACAGAGCCATCTACGAAAGTAGTGAAAGAAGATGAGCACTTCGAAGAACCGATGGGCGGAACGCAAATTTCTGAAACCAAACGTCCAAAAGTGGTTGCTGCAACAAGCACTGCCAATGCGACTGTGAGCGCTACAGTTTCTCCATGATCATTTTTTTGGTTAGTTGTTTCTTTGTCTTAGCACTGGTGACAGTGCTTTGTTTTTCTTATGAACTCAGAATTAAAGTTCAGGATTTTTTCTTTCAAATCATTCCACAAAGTAAAAAAAGAATTCAGCACGCCAAAAATTTTGCTTATGAACTGAACTATGCAGCAGCACCACAACAGATTCAATCACACTGGCATTTACAACAATGGTGGATTTTATTTGCAGGCTTCTTACTGTTTGCCAGTATTTTATTATTTGCTTTTACTCGCCCGATTACTGCAAGCAAAGTTGAAGCGGATTATTTACGTAAAGTCGATCCACAAATTTACGCCATGCTCGATGGACAGGTTTTAGATGCGCCTCCTGAAGTCGAAGAATATCTTGTTCAAGAAGCAATCGCTGAAGAAGCGGCAATGATTGAGCAGCCATCTGTTATGGCTTCAAGCTTTAACCCAGAAGTTCAAGATATCCATACGCATTCATACTCTACAGATGTGCCTTCAGCAGATCGTAAATGGCATAAAATGAACCCACGTTATAAGCAGCGTTTATTGATGGTGTTCAAAATCATGCGTGAACAACATGGTTATGAAATGGTTTTGCTTGAAGGTTATCGTAGTCCAGAGCGTCAAAATAATTTAGCCACCAATAAAAATACCACTCGTGCGCGTGGTTTCCAAAGTTATCATCAGTTTGGTTTAGCAGCCGATGTCGCCTTTAAACGCAATGGCAAAGTGGTCATTACTGAGCGAGATCCTTGGGCTATGCGTGGTTATCAACTTTATGGTCAAGCCGCTGAGTCTGTCGGTTTAACATGGGGTGGACGCTGGAAATCTATTCAAGATTATGGTCATACAGAATATCGTATGCCAGGCCTGAAAAAAACTGCAGAGATGGCGGCATTACTCACCTCTGAAGGTCAGCTTCAAGCCAATAACATTTCGATTGAGTAGTATTTCGATGTTGTGCCTGCAAAATATAATTGAAGGCACACCGTATTAATCTAAATAATTTTGTATTTGCTCTATAACTTCAGTTGTTTTTTCTGCATGTAACCAATGGCCTGCACCTTCTATTTCTACAATTTTCGCATGTGGAAATTGTTGTTCTATCGTATTGGTATGTTCCACTTTTGAAATATAAGGTGACTCTCCACCTTTGATGAACAATACAGGCTGTTGCCAAGTATTTTCAATATTTTCCCAACCAATAATCTGGTCATATTGTTTATACAACGCATCTACATTAAACAACCATTGTCCTTTGCTAAAAGACTTGAGCAGAAACTGTATCACCATATCGAAATGAATATACTCACGCATAATTTCAACCGCTTGTTGTCTAGATTGAATTTGTGCATTTTGTACAGCGATCAAAGCTTTAAATATTTCATCATGATGACGTTCTTGATATGCAAAGGGCGCGATATCCAGTACAACAAGTTGCACTACCCGCTCTGAGATTAAAGCCAATTGCATTGCGACCTTTCCTCCCATGGAATGGCCAATCACTGAAAACTTATCGATGCCAATTACATCTAATGTCTCAAGTACATCGTTTGCCATTTCACGATAATTCATTTCTGTACTTTGAGGTGATTTACCATGATTTCGTAAATCGAGCTGAATCACTGAATGTGAATTTTGAAAAGCTCTGGCAAGCATCCCTAAGTTGCTCAGGCTGCCAAATAAACCGTGAATAAAGACTAGTGGATGCGTTTCGCCTTCTAATTTTTGATGATATTCGTAATTTAGGATCATTTCTGAATACTATGTTAAATTGGCATTATGATGCCTAGTTGATGGAATGAAATCAAATGACAGTTAAAAAATTATTAGTCTTACTTAGGCTATTTGTATGTGGCAAATACTTAATTTGCTTAGGCTATTTTACAAATGAAATAGCCAACCGCAATCAACCTAAAAGATCTTTGTCTTTAATTTGCAGATTTAAAGTGATTAAAAGGAATTTTTAAATAGCGAATACCATTCCCTTCTGGTTTTGGAAATTTACCTGCATCCATATTGATTTGTATTGCAGGTAAAATCAGTTTTGGCATAGCCAAATTTGCATCACGCTGAGTTCGCATTGTGACAAAATCTTCTTTTTTCGTACCAACGTGAATATGAATATTCTGCTCCTTTTGTGCATGTACACTGCTTTCACAGCAGTATTCTGACCGATTTTCTGGTAAATAGTCATGACATAAAAACAAGCGCATTTCAGGTGCTAACTGATAAATCTTTTGTACTGAATCGAATAATACTGCTGCACTGCCCTTGGGAAAATCACAGCGTGCTGTGCCATAATCAGGCATAAATAAGGTATCACCGACAAACACAGCATCATCACCAACCACATAGCTCAGACAAGCAGGTGTGTGTCCAGGCGTTGGAATGTTATACGCATTTAACTCGCCGATTTTAAATGCTTCATGATCTGCAAATAAATAATCAAAAGACTGATGTGAATTAAAATATTTCACATCAAAATTATAAATGGCACTGAATGTTTCCTGCACAATCTTGATGTTATGGCTCATCGCAATTTTGCCACCAAGAACCTGTTTTAAATATTGTGATGCCGTTAAGTGATCTGCGTGCACATGCGTTTCTAAAATCCATTCTACGCTTAGGCTATTTTCTTGAATATAGCGAACAATCAAATCTGCATGCTTCGTTTGAGTAGTTGTAGAAGCAGCATCATAATCCAATACACTGTCTATAATCGCACATCGTTTTGTTTGTAGATCAGATACCACATAACTGAATGTATTGGTATTTTCATCAAAAAAAGGTTGTACCTGTGCACGCTTTGACATTAATTTGCTCCCGCAAATTTTCGATGTAGATAGACGCCTGCAAACATCGCCACAACAAAATAAATTGCTTGATAGTAGCCAAGTCCAATCAAAGTAAAGGCTGGCGCTGGACAGATTCCTGCAATTCCCCAACCTATTCCAAAGATAACACTCCCCATGATGAGTTTTGCATCAATTTGATTATTACTCGGTAATTCAATCGCCGTCCCATCAAAGGTTGTCGGTTTTGATTGACGAACGGCCATTTGAAATGGAATAAATGCAACTGCAATGGCTCCCATCATCACAAAAGCTAAACTCGCATCCCACTGCCCTGTTATATCAAGGAAACTTAAGACCTTTTCTGGATTAGACATGCCAGAAATCATTAAACCTAATGAGAAAATTCCACCAAAAATAAAAGCCAATATATTTTTCATCATTAAGCTCCGATTACATGTCTCATTACATAAACTGTGATAATCCCTGCCAACATAAAACTAGCAGTTGCAACGAATGAACGCTTAGAAAGACGACTAATACCGCAAATGCCATGTCCGCTTGTACAACCGGAACCTAATCGCGTTCCGAATCCAACCAATACCCCGGCAATGATCATCATCCATGGGCTTGCATCCAGTTCAATTGTCACAGAGGTCATTTTCCCGTAGATAAAAGGCACAATAAAAAGTCCCGCTAAAAACCATATCGCAGGTGTTTTTAAAATCGTTTGAGGATTCAACATTTGCGCAATTAAACCACTGATACCGGCGATTCGACCATGTACGTATAGGTAGCCAACTGCGGCTAGGCCCAATAAGGTCCCGCCGAGAAAAGCGGTTAGAAATGGATGCATATTCATCAGCCACAAAAACAATATATGTTTTTATAATATGTTATTTAAAAAAAGATGCAAGCTCTCCAACCGAAATATTCGTTCTGACTTGCCTTTTCCTGATTGAAAAATTCAACGTTTCAAGAGTGTTTGATTAATTTATTTAGAAATAATTTATAAACTTGAAAAATCACGAAATATATCCTCGGAGATTTTTCAATAAAGGCTGTTTATTATGAAGTTAATTGAAATAATAGATAGTTTATAGATCAATACTGATATCGCTGAGTGCATCGCTCACCCACGTTAAAGCATCTGAACCCAATTCTATAATATTCGAACCAATTTCAGCTAAGTCGGTCAAATCTAGAGAAGATAAAGGATCAAATGATGAATTGTTTTTTTGCTGTTCTTGTTCAGCTTGCTGCTCAATGACTTGATCTAGATCCGTTTGATCTAATGGAGATGAGTTTGAATGTTGTTGTAATTCATTGTCTATATTTTGCATAGAGTTATCCTGTTGTTTTTTATATCACTTACGATTGATATTACTTCGGTTCAAACTCTTTGAGCACCTTATCTACAAACCACCACGGTAAACGCTGAATACCCGAATTCATCTTTAAAATTTCAGCTTGTTCAATTTCCGCAATGAAAGACGCATGCTGTCCATCGGCAGAGTTATCAAATAAATAACTTCGATCCGTTGCTTCTACCGCCTGCATTAACAAATCCATACTTCGATAATAACGTTCACGAATTTTTTGTTCTGGCACGCCATGTCCACCCGTTTTCACTCGGTACTGAACACGTGAAATATTGATAACAGGATCAATAGTGGAAACATAATATAGATAGGTTCGAAAGCCTTTTCTTTTTGCTTCGCGTAGAAATTCCACCTTTGAAATATGGGACATCACCGTTTCAAACGTAAAACTAATTTTTAACTCTAAAAACTGCAAACGGATGTAATCAATAATTCTTGCACAAAGATATGAATCAATCTGATCTGGATAAAATTCAATTTTCCAGGGATCTAATATCTGAGGTTTACGTGCTAATAGCGGAATAAAGTCTCCATCAGCGGGACGTTTTTTCGTATCGAGAAAGTTAATTAATGCTTCTGATTTTAAAGCGGGATGATAATCCAACAAATTGAGCCGGTGTGAATGTTTCAGTTGAGCTTCAAGTTCATCCGCGTTTAAATATGCCCCAATATGATGGGGCAATAAATATTCTTTAACTGTGCTTTTACCTGAACCATTTGGACCCGCGAACATTCTAATGCGAGGTAGTGGAGGCATGTATTAAACAATTTCCTCTGTTTTCTTTTTACGTTTTAAAATTTTTGGTAGATCATCCACTTGTACGAAGTCGGCTGATACATCTTTTATTTGTACTTCTTGACCATTTTGCAGACGTTGAACCAGTTGTAGACCTTTTACATAAACCACAGTGGATGACGCACTTGCTTGTTCAAAAGCATGGC
Organism: Acinetobacter sp. YH01009; assembly: GCF_013420765.1. NCBI lineage: Bacteria > Pseudomonadati > Pseudomonadota > Gammaproteobacteria > Moraxellales > Moraxellaceae > Acinetobacter > Acinetobacter sp. YH01009. The sequence continues at coordinate 32,893 of NZ_VOYE01000022.1, forward strand.
GAAATGCATGGATAGCAAGGCTCGGGATCATATCGTCCTCATATTGGCTTGCTTTCATTACTGAAGTATAAGCTGTCATGTAACAACTCCTCAAACATCAAAAATAATGTGTTCAATCATCTTATCATACTCGCAATATTTGTCTATTTATCCATCAGTCATCCTGAGAAGAAATTGATAAAAATTCAAAATGCTTAAATCATTTAATTTTTCACAAAAAAATAGCCACTTATTCAGTGGCCAAAAGAGAACGACATCAACAAGTTGATGTATTAGTACTGACCTATGCAACAGGACCAGGGATGTTTGTTGCATATAAATCGTTCTAACCTAATCATAATAATGTGATGGACTTATCATTTTAAGCATATTTTATATCATTTTCTGACAATCTACATTTTCAACTTCTAAGATTATTAGAAACTGCACCTATAGTGAATAATGCTGTAATAATTTTGAAATATTAGACCATTTCGAATTATGAAAAATAGAACAAAATGAAAGAAAGTTAGACTAGAGCCCAAAAGTTTTAGAAGAGAAATTTAAACCTAAATTATTTTGTAGGACTCGAACAAAATGCACTTTCGTTTAAGCCAGATGACTGCATACTCTGTTGCTGTTGTTGTAAGTAGTGCTGTGAAGCCACTCGCATTAGATTGGCCATTTCAAGAGCTGAGTTTTGCTGAGAAATTTCTAAAATCTGTCGATATGCATTCAATCTTAAACAAAATGCTTGAGTTTGCTGCTGACCCGTTGCAGTAGATGCAGGGTCATCTAAAATGGCTTTGGTTGAATTAATTTGCTCAGTATATGCTTTTATCTGAGCATTATATTCAGCTTGAGTCAGTTGTGGAGTAACCGCTTCTTTCACATTTGCATGTATTACAGAAGCAGTAAACACAGAGAAAATAAAGACATAAAGTTTATACATCAATGGAGAATGCATAAACTAAGCCTCATCACCTTCTTTCCAGACATCTTCATAATCATCAGCATCGATCATAAAACGATAGCCTATATCCAAAGCTAAATACGGTAGCACTTCAGGCACGACATCTTGCAGTTTACGCACAGTCATTGTTTCAAAGTTATCTGCGCCTTCAAGCTCACCACCATAAATATACCAACTGACATTTTCATCACCTTCTGCAGGCTTACGAATACCAACAATTGGATCTTTATTTAAGGTATGAACAGCCACAGCAATTACATCATCGCCCTGCACTTCTACATATGTAGAACCCACTTCTTCACATAAAAGTTTCTGTTCTGCAATCAGTTCTGCCAAAGGTGATGAATTTTGCGTATGTTTTGCCATGTCTGTTCTCAGGCCATATAGGTTTTCGGGCATTCTACCGTGAATTACACTTATATAGATAAATTTTTTCCGAGCGAAAGCATTCGTGCCTTGTTTTATTAATTCATTTATAGCAAAAGACTCAATGCGGTAGATTCCACGTAAAAGTATAAACAAGAAGAAAGGAAACTTATTCAAGACATATACCGTTCAAACACAGAAATAGACGAATAAAAAATAGAATCAGCATGCAAAGAACAAGCTTCTTTACAACCACAGATTTAACTTTTGCCAATACCTGTACAAATTTGGACAAATACCCGATTTTCCAAACTTACATGATTTATGAAAGAAATCGTCAATGCCTTGCACGCTTCATACATTTAAAACACTGACTAGAAAATACACAGGATGGTTAATACGCTTATATATAGGTCTATAAAGTATGACGTAGCCACGCAATAAATGTTCATCATATCTAAAGCTGCCTACTTATAAGGAAATGCTCCCACAGAATATTCAATTCACTGAGGCAAACAAAATATCTAGCTTGAGCCCTCTCATTTATGAAAACATTTTATTGATTTAGAAATATGCTTTATAAACCATAAAAAATTAACTATCTTTTAATTTTTATATACTTAACACAAAAACTTGCTTTATTCTTTTAAATAACTCGATTGAAAACCGCGAGCAATTTAGATTCCTTTACACTCGAAATAAGTTAAACCTTAGAATTTTTTAAATCGCTGTATAAATACCATCTTTACGGCTATGCATGCTTAGGCTGTTCAACTGACGATCTATAAGGTGGATACACAAATCATCTCACCTTTCAGATCATTTGTGCTGGTTATTGCTAAACGCATGCACCACGATAAAGCAAGTTTACACAAAAGATATCAACAGTTTTAGCCAATTGGGTTTAAAATGATGTCGTACAATATAACGATAAAAATGTAATCTTTTAACATTGCCAATTCTTTGCAAAGTTCGCATTATATAACCCATTCTCGGCACATGCTTTTCACGTCATTTCAAAGAAATTATAAAAAAAATGTGGAATTTTATGCCATAATGAGCAAACTTTGCAGGTATCTTGCAAAGTAAATTTGCAACTTTTTATTGGAGCAGGCTGAATGAGCTCGACCATTTTGGTCATTCATGGACCGAATCTCAACTTACTGGGAAAACGTGAACCCGAAGTTTATGGCTATCTAACACTCGAAGATATCAACCAAAAACTGATTTCACAGGCTCAAAACGCTTCCATTTCTCTCGACACTTTCCAAAGTAATTGGGAAGGCGCTGTCGTCGACCGAATTCATCAAGCACAACAAGAAGGCGTTCAATTCATCATTATTAACCCAGCAGCCCTAACACATACTTCGGTTGCTGTGCGTGATGCCCTTCTTGGTGTAGCCATTCCGTTTATCGAAGTACATCTATCAAATGTCCACGCTCGCGAAGCATTTAGACATCACTCCTATCTATCTGATAAAGCCGTTGGCGTTATTTGTGGTTTAGGTGCAAAAGGTTATGCCGCTGCACTAGACTTCGCCATCGAAAAAATTCAACCAACTTCTCAATCTTAATTAGGAATACTGTTCATGGATATCCGTAAAATCAAGAAACTCATCGATTTGATGATTGAATCTGACTTACAGGCGATTGAAGTTAAAGAAGGCGATCAATCGATTGCTCTAACTCGTCGCAATCCAGTAGTTGCTGCCGCTGCGCCTGCAATGGCTGCGCCTGCCGCTGCACCTGCTGCACCTCGTTCACCACGTGGTGCTGTTGAGCCGTCTCCTATGGTTGGTGTGTTCTATGCTGCGCCAAACCCAGGTGAAGCACCATTTGTGAAAGTTGGTCAAACTGTATCTGCTGGTGAAACACTCGGTATCATCGAAGCAATGAAAATCATGAACCCAATTGAAGCAACTCAAAGCGGTGTGATTGAAGAAATTTTGGTTAAAAATGGCGAAGTGATCCAATTCGGTCAACCATTATTCCGCTATCGCGCTTAAGACCACGGGGAATCACAATGTTGCAAAAAGTTTTAATTGCAAACCGTGGTGAGATTGCGCTCCGCATCACCCGCGCTTGCAAAACTTTAGGAATTAAAACCGTAGGGATTTATTCCGATGCCGACAAAGACCTAATGCACTTACGCTTCTGTGACGAAGCAGTGTGCATTGGACCAGGTGCCAGCAGCGAAAGTTATCTCAATATCCCTGCCATTATTACAGCGGCTGAAATCACCGGTGCAGATGCCATCCATCCAGGTTATGGTTTCTTATCTGAAAACGCTGAGTTTGCTGAAATTGTAGAAAACTCAGGTTTTATCTTTATCGGTCCGCGTCCTGAACACATTCGCTTAATGGGGAACAAAGTTTCTGCCATTATTGCGATGAAAAAAGCTGGTGTACCAACTGTTCCGGGTTGTGACCATGCTGTAACGATTCACAATGCATTGGCAGAAGCCAAAGAAATTGGCTTCCCATTGATCGTAAAAGCTGCTTCTGGTGGTGGTGGTCGTGGTATGCGTATCGTTGAACGTGTCGACACGCTTCTCGAATCTGTACAAGCTGCTCAACGTGATGCGGAAATGTGGTTTGGTGACGACACCGTTTATATGGAACGTTTCCTTCAAAAACCACGCCATGTCGAAGTGCAAGTTCTTGCAGATGGTAATGGCCATGCAATTCACCTTTATGATCGTGACTGTTCATTGCAACGTCGCCATCAAAAAGTGCTTGAAGAAGCGCCTGCACCGGGTTTACCTGAAGAAGCACGTGCGCATATTCTTGAAGCATGTGTAAATGCTTGTAAATTAATGCAATACCGTGGTGCGGGTACATTTGAGTTCTTATTTGAAGAAGGTGAATTCTTCTTTATTGAAATGAATACTCGTGTGCAAGTAGAACATCCTGTTACTGAGCAAGTAACTGGTGTAGATATTATCGAGCAACAATTACGCATTGCTGCTGGCTTAGGTTTGGATCTTCAACAAGAAGATATTCAACTTAAAGGTCATGCGATTGAATGTCGTATTAATGCAGAAGATCCATCTACATTTATGCCTTCACCGGGCAAAATCGATCATTTCTATGCACCGGGTGGCGCAGGTATCCGACTAGATTCTCATATCTATCAAGGATATAGCATCCCACCATACTATGATTCAATGATTGCAAAACTCATTGCGCATGGTAAAGATCGTGACACCTCTATTGCGCGTATGAAACAAGCTCTCGAAGAGATTATCTTAACTGGCGTGAAAACCAATATTCCGCTACATAAAGATTTGATTCTTCAAGATAAAAATTTCTGCGAACAAGCAATGGATATTCACTATCTTGAAAAGCATCTATTAAAGAAAGTCGAAGGACATGAAGATAAATAAATCTTCAGCGTCAAAAAAACCACTCAAATGAGTGGTTTTTTATTTTCATAATAAAAGGTCTATAATCATGCTTAAGGCAAAACTCGACGCAATGTCGCAAAACACTGCTGAGCCTGATCGTTGGCACAGAAATTAATAACCGATGGACTTTTCCACTTTACAAAGTACTGTGAAATTTCGCCGGTTTGATCTTGAATATTGCCCGAACAATCCATCTGATTATTGTCATATTTCACTTGCAAAATCAGTGCTGGAATTTGCACATTCGGATCTTGTGCAGGTTGATAGTCATACACCCCTGATGACCACTCTTCACCGCTTTTGATCACAACATCATTATTACTCTTAAAATTATAATATTCGACGCACTTTTTATTGGTCGGAATTTCCATGCCCCATAAGCCAACCAATTCAGAACGTGTTGTCACCCTAAAGCTATTCACCGCTTCAACTTGATTTTTAGCCTCTGAATTTTGAGTTGTATTCTTATTATCTGCCGCCATCACCAACGATGAACTCAACATGAGTAAAACTGTAAGATATGCTATTTTCATACATTTAATCAGTCATATAAATCATGCTCTTAAAGTAACACATTTTTTTACAAATCCGCGGTTTATCACATTTTCATAACAATCATTTTTCATCTTTATCCAGAAAATCAATCTTCGTTAACGAAACTACAAATCAGCTAAATGCCAAACAAATCACACTATTTACAATAAAATAATATAAAATCTTTTTTATCGTTTAATATACGAAAAAAACGAATTCTCCCATATTTAACCTAGGCTTACATAAGCTAATGAAACTGCATTCGAATAGTCTTGCTCCGCTTAATACACGCCACAGCATGGCTTTTGTCATAGTCGCTGCAGTTATTTTTTGCTGCTGCTTAGTCGGTATTTTCAGCCGCCCATTAAGCTATTTAGCGATTTTTTGGCCTGCGAATGCATTATTGTTAGCATTATTCTTAAGGTTTCCCAAACTCAGTAATCTGGGAGGATGGTTAGGTGCATTTACCGGCTATATGCTCCCAGATTTAGTGACAGGCAATTATTTCCAACTCACCCTATTTCTTACTTTTTCAAATTTAACCAACAGCATGGTATCGCTATTTTTTATGCGATATTTTCAGGTGAACTATCAAAACTATAATAAAGGTTTCACCTTTCTGACCATGATTGTCATCATCGCCTGTGGTGGATGCCTTGCGGGTGCACTTTTTGCTATTTTCACCGTGCCTTATATTCCCAATACGTTTATGTCGACCGATCGATTGTCGATTGATTTTGGTATGTGGTGGATTACCGAAATATTGAATGCGCTGATTATATTACCGCTTATTCTGTCTTTTCCTAAACTGGCCGATCTTAAACTTTATTTCAAAGATCGACGTCATCAAAGCTTTCAGATCAATAAAATATTTCCGGCAATTGCAGTTGTCTTCTGTGTATTTTTAACAGCCGTTTCTACAGGCCCAGGGGCAATTCTCTACCCTTTAGCGGCTCTAATTTGGGCAGCATTAACCTATCGATTATTTACCTTATCCCTAATTAATGCCGTGGTAATTTTAGCGACCTATTACAATTTAAATGCGTTCTACTTACACGATTCTTCATTAGCCTATTTATCGACAGCAATTTCAGTCCGTATCGGCCTAGCCATGCTGATTCTCTCGCCGTTGATTCTTTGTATTATTAGCCGAAATCGGCACGAACTTTATAAAGAGGTTTTATACCTTGCAAATCATGATAGTTTGACTCATGCGATGAATCGTCGATATTTTTTCGAGCAAGGTGAACTTTACCTACAAAACCAAATTCAGCTTAACTTTTCCATTATCATGATGGATATTGATCATTTTAAAAAATTAAATGATCAATATGGGCATTATGTCGGTGACCAAGTTTTACAAGAATTTTCGAGTATTGTGCGTAAGAATTTACGTGAAACTGATTTATTTGCACGAATTGGGGGAGAAGAGTTTAGTATATTACTCACGAACATTGCAGCACCTGAAGCTCAAGGTATTGCTGAGCGTATCCGAAAAGTCGTTGAAACTACGCCTATCATCATTGATGAACAAAATACGATTTATATTACGGTGAGTATGGGTCTGATTCATCAGTCTTTGCCCAATGCTCCAAGTTTGCAAAGTATGATAAATCAAGCCGATCAGGCCTTATATCAAGCCAAAGAGCTCGGCCGTAATCAGGTGATTTTAGTTCATTGAGATTTATCAAAATACTGAATTGTTTTAAGTTGGCTTTTGGATCGTTTTAGGCAAGCCCACGACCAAAAACATGGCAGGTATAACCGCCAGTCCTGCAATCATAAAAATAACGGGTCCCGAAAGCATGTCCCAATATCGACCTGCTAAAATACTGCCACTCGCAACACCTAAGCCCCACATGGTACTGTATAGCGCTTGACCACGCCCTTGTTGACTTGCGGTAAAATTTTGAAAAATGATTCGCATAGCGATTAAGTGGAATAATCCAAAACTAAAGGCATGAATCGTTTGCGCAGCAAATTGAGTGATAAACACCGTCGGATATAAGCCTACAATCAACCATCGCATCCCTGTTAGCCCCAAACAAATGAGCGCTAAGTTACGCCAAGAATATCGATTAAAAAAGACATTGGCATAGGCAAACATAATGATTTCCGCAATGACTCCGACAGACCATAAAAAACCGATTTGGCTCGTCGAAAAATCAGCCTGCATAAGGTAATTGCTATAAAAACTATAAAACGGTGCATGCGAAAAGAGCAGAAAAAATTCAATGATAAAAAAACTCGCTACAACTGGTCGTTTTAAGATAGGCCAAAGTGGTTCAAGTTTTTTCTGTGAAGATGGTGCAGTAGCGGGCTCTTTAATCGTAAATGACCAAATAAATGCGAGAAATGCAATGCATAACAACATGATAGGCAGCATTGAAACAGGTATTATTTCTAGCAAAGCCCCAATTCCAAATACCCCAACAATGAAGCCAACTGATCCCCATTTTCTGACTTTTCCATAAAGTTCTGCACGCCGCTCAGCTAACCAAAATAAAGTTACTCCTTCAAACTGAGCCAATATAGCATTTTGAAAGAAACTAAAAACCAGCATGAGTAATGCAACAGATTGAAAACTGTTGGGAATTATAAAAATCAGAAACCAAATACAGGCTTCCATCCATGTTGCGATTCGAACTAAAAGCATGCGCTTGCCGGATTTATCTGCAATCCAACCCCAAATAAACGGTGCAAAAAAACGTGTGACAATTGCAATCGAAGATAAAATACCTATTTCTTGATAATTAAACCCTTGATCCTCTAGATACAAACTCCAATACGGCATGAATGTACCCACTATTGAATAATAGAAAAAGTAGAATCCACCTAGTTTTGTTTGGATTGGAATGTTAAGCATCAAACTGTATTCCTTAGTATTTACAGTAAGTTATAAACTTTTCAGAGTTGTATGCTTTTGCATCTAAAAGGCTTGGTTAGGATATGACGAGTATACAAATTTATTTTAATTAAATTATTTCAAAATTTGTACAATTTTATCAAAATATCAAATTTCCTCATTATTCTATTTATTAAACAATATGTTATTTTTACTTATAAAACTCTCATATGTTAATAAAAACCGCCCATTTGGGCGGTTTTTTATCTATTGGCTCTTAGTTCGAACTAAATTTAAAAAATGCAGATGACGCTCATATTGATCAATGACATCTTGCAAGATATCTTCTTGCGTCCATTCGATGATGTCATAATTTTGACCACCTTCCCTCAAAAATACTTCAGCTTGATAATCTTGCGTAATTTCTCCTGAATCAATCATAAAGCTTGGTGTATTTTTTTCTTGGACAACTACTTGGTAGATAAAGTTAATCTCATCTTGATGGTTTACACGAAGCTGCAAGCCATCATCTATCGTGTTTACCGTCACATCTAAATGACGACGCTTAAACTCTTTCTGTAGATTTGAAAATGCCTGGCTTACCGTTGTATCAATATATTGTTCAACTTCTTCACGTGTATGCGGATAATGCATAATCAATCCTAAACGTTGCTGCCAACTTCTTGGATTATGAATTGCTCTAGGTGTAATACGCGCATCCTGTAATGCTTGCATCTTGGTTGCATCTAAATGTAGAGCCTTGACTAAGCCCCAGCAAATTAAAAGCATTACAAAAGTGAATGGTAATGCACTCAACATTGTTGCAGATTGCAAAGCACCTAAACCTCCTGCAAACAACAAAACAATCGCAAGAACAGCCATTAACGTTGTCCAAAACAATCGTTGCCATGTTGGGGAGTTCTCAGATTTAGCTGTTAAATAATCTGTAACAAGTGCACCAGAGTCCGCTGAAGTCACAAAAAATAGCATAACCAATATGGTCGCAACAAAACTCATAATGCCTGAGAATGGCAAAGTTCCTAAATACTCAAATAGCGCAACGGATGAGTCTCGTTGTACTGCAGAAATCAGTGAGGTATTCGCTTCGTTTAAGATGCTATAGAGTGCAGCGTTGCCCATCACTCCCATCCAGATCAGCGTGAAGCCTGTTGGTATAAGTAAAACACCTACAATAAACTCACGAATAGTACGTCCTTCAGACACACGCGCAATAAACATACCTACAAATGGCGACCATGAAATCCACCATGCCCAGTACATAATTGTCCAACCACCAATCCAACCATCAGATTGATAGGCATATAAATTAAAGGTCATGTTAAATAAGTTTGAAAAATACTGACCAGCATTTTGTATAGTCGCTTGCAATATAAATATTGTTGAACTAGCAAAAAATACAAATAATAAGAGGGTTAATGCTAAGCCTAAATTGATCTCTGATAATCGTTTAATACCCTTGTCTAAGCCCATAAATACGGACAAAGAGGCCATAGCCGTAACAATGACAATTAGAATTAGTTGCGTCGTCGTTGAATATTCAATCCTGAATAGATAATTCAGGCCGGAGTTAATTTGGGTTACACCAAAACCTAATGTCGTTGCGACACCAAATACAGTACCGATCGTCGCAAAGGTATCTACACCATCACCGATTGGACCATAGATTTTTTTTCCTATGAGAGGATATAACGCAGAGCGAATTTTTAGAGGTAGATTGTGTCTATAAGCAAAGTAAGCTAACGCTAAGCCAACGATGGTGTAGATTGCCCATGCATGAAGTCCCCAGTGGAAGAAGGTTACGCGCATGGCTTGCTGCGCTGATTGGATCGTTTCAGGATCACCAGTTGGAGGTGATACATAGTGCATCACTGGCTCCGCGACACCGAAAAACATTAAGCCAATACCCATACCAGCAGTAAATAACATAGCAAACCAGGAGCTATTACTATATTTTGGTTGGCTATGGTCTAAACCTAATTTAATTTTACCCATATTTGAACAGGCAATATAAATAAGCACTATTAGAAAAATGGCTACAGATAACACATAGAACCAACTGAATGAGTTTGTAACCCATTGATTTAGTTGTTTAGTAATTAGATCAAAAGCATTGGGAGCTAAAAATACAATGGCAATGAAAATGCCGATAATAACAACTGTGCTAATAAACACATTTGGATTCACATTGGAATACCATGACGGTTTCAATGAAGACATACCTTCCCTATTCCGTTTTATTTGTAAGACAGATCAAAATTGATCAAAGAGATATCCGCTAACTGCGGAAGAAACAGGCTTGTAAAGATGAGTGCTGGCGATTGTAATTTCGCTCTATACGATAAATATTAAAAATATTCATGTGCATAAATTGAAAATTAAAGGCTGACTCAATCTAAGCCACTGTTTAGAATGTGCACATGTTATCATATTTTTAGATACTAAATTAAATATTAAGCAATTTATTAAATTAAGAAAACGATCAATTTAATGTCTTCATTCTAAATTCATTATATTTATCAATATCATTTTTCTTAATTTCTTATAATTTTCCAATTAATACAAAATTCAAAAAACCACTTTTTGGTGGTTTTTTGAATATTTTTTTATCACTTATATAGGGTGTGTTGACATTTACAGCTGATAAATTGAGCTAAAGAGGCAACCATATAAATATACAAGCTAAAGCAACAGTGCTTTGATAGTTACGTTTTAGCTTATCGTATCTTGTGGCAATTCCTCTAAATTGTTTTAATCTACAAAATGCAT